>NZ_CP045403.1:0-10000 GCF_009363695.1 Bacillus sp. THAF10
TTGAATAATATTTCGGCTCTTTGGGATAAAGCATTAGGCCAGATAGAGAAAAAGATAAGCAAACCAAGCTTTGAAACCTGGTTAAAAAGTACAAAAGCACATTCGTTACAAGGGGATACGTTAGTGATTACCGCACCGAATGATTTTGCGCGTGATTGGCTAGAAAACAGATATTCCGGCCTGATTGGAGAAACGATTTCGGATATTATCGGAGAAGATCTTTCGATTAAATTTATTATTCCTCAAAATCAACCGGAAGAGGAGTTAGAAATTCAAGCTCCGAAAGCAAAAGTGAAAAAAGACGAAGATCCAATCGAAATTCCTCAAAATATGTTGAATCCTAAATACACATTTGACACGTTTGTTATTGGATCAGGAAACAGGTTTGCCCATGCGGCTTCTTTAGCTGTTGCCGAAGCTCCCGCAAAGGCCTATAATCCGCTTTTCATCTATGGGGGAGTAGGACTTGGAAAAACTCACTTAATGCATGCCATTGGACATTATGTGATTGAGCATAATCCTGCTGCTAAGGTGGTTTATTTGTCATCTGAAAAATTCACCAATGAATTTATTAATTCTATTCGTGACAATAAAGCTGTCGATTTTCGAAATAAATATCGAAACGTGGATGTTCTGCTAATTGATGATATTCAATTTCTAGCAGGAAAAGAACAAACCCAAGAGGAATTTTTCCATACGTTTAATACATTACATGAGGAAAGTAAGCAAATTGTCATTTCCAGTGACCGTCCTCCTAAAGAAATTCCAACGCTTGAGGACCGCTTGCGCTCTCGTTTTGAATGGGGACTTATCACAGATATCACGCCTCCTGATTTAGAAACGAGAATTGCGATTCTTCGTAAGAAAGCCAAAGCAGAAGGTCTTGATATTCCAAATGAAGTGATGCTCTATATTGCCAATCAGATTGATTCCAATATTCGTGAGCTCGAAGGTGCCTTGATTCGAGTTGTAGCGTATTCTTCCCTCATTAATAAAGACATCAATGCTGATTTGGCAGCGGAAGCTCTAAAGGATATCATTCCAAGCTCCAAGCCTAGAGTTGTGACGATTCATGATATTCAGCGCACAGTTGGGGAGGAATATAATGTGAAGCTCGAAGATTTTAAAGCAAAAAAGCGCACAAAATCGGTTGCATTTCCTCGTCAAATTGCCATGTACTTATCTAGAGAGCTGACTGATTTTTCCCTTCCGAAAATTGGAGAAGAGTTTGGCGGACGTGATCATACAACCGTTATTCATGCGCATGAAAAAATCTCTAATCTGGTGAAATCAGACAACGCTCTGCAAAAACAAATACAATCAATTAGAGATACATTAAAAACCTAGTAACCTTTTAAAGAAGTGGTTCGTGGAAACTGTGAATAAGTGTGCTTAGGTTAAACACAGGTTATGCACATGTGGATATCTTATGTTTGTTGCGATAAATTGACTTATCCACATAATCACAGCCCCTACTATTACTTCTACGGTTTTTTATTTAAAAAATATATAAATAGACCTGCCCTTGAAGGAGGATGAAGATGAAATTTATCATTCAACGCGATTTGCTAGTGCAAAGTGTACAAGATGTATTAAAAGCCGTTTCGTCTAGAACCACGATTCCTATTTTGACAGGAATTAAAATTGTCGCGACAGAAGAGGGAGTAACCTTAACGGGTAGTGATTCTGATATTTCGATAGAATCGTTTATTCCATGTGAAGAAGAAGGAACGGAAAATGTGGAAGTGAAAGCATCTGGAAGCGTCGTTCTACAAGCGCGTTTTTTTAGTGAAATCATTAAAAAGCTTCCAATGGATACCGTAGAAATTGAAGTACAAAGCCAATATGTTACGACGATCCGCTCTGGTAAATCAGAATTTAATCTTAATGGTTTGGATGCAGCAGAGTATCCGCATTTACCGCAAATTGAAGAGCAAAATGTGTTCCGTGTACCGACAGATCTGTTGAAAAACATTATTCGTCAAACAGTATTTGCAGTGTCCACCTCAGAAACACGCCCTATCTTGACAGGTGTAAACTGGAAGCTTGAAAACCATGAGTTAACCTGTACTGCAACAGATAGCCATCGTTTAGCGCTTAGAAAAGCGAGGGTGGAAGCAGAAAATGATATCGCGTGTAACGTGGTGATTCCAGGTAAGAGCTTGAATGAGTTAAATAAGATTTTAGATGATACCGATGAGTTACTAGATATCGTAGTCACTGAAAACATGGTGCTTTTTAAAGCGAAAAACATTTTGTTCTTCTCTAGACTGCTTGATGGAAGCTATCCTGACACATCCAGATTAATTCCTGCAGAGAGCAAAACAAACATCAATGTGACGACAAAAGAATTCCTTCAGGCAATTGATCGTGCTTCGCTACTTGCGAGAGAAGGAAGAAATAATGTCGTGAAGCTCGCTACAATCGAAGAGGATACACTTGAGATTTCCTCCAATTCCCCCGAAGTAGGGAAGGTTGTGGAGCAAGTGCAAGGAAACTCCATTGAGGGAGAAGAACTGAAAATCTCCTTTAGTGCGAAATACATGATGGATGCCTTAAAAGCATTAGAAGGCAATGAAATTCAAGTTAATTTCACTGGAGCTATGCGTCCATTCGTGATTAAAGCGTTGCATGATGACTCCATGCTGCAATTAATATTGCCAGTTCGTACCTACTAATCACTCTCATAACAGACCAAAAAGAAAGCTGCTAGCATATTTCCTAGTAGCTTTCTTTTCTATATCCCCAAGTTCTAGTACAATAGGAATTAGATAAATTAGAGATGGGGAAAATAAAGAAGATTTTTAAAAGAAAGTGAGCGTAAAAAAATGAAAGAAGTTCAAATAAGTACCGAAACCATCACATTAGGACAATTCCTCAAGCTTGCTGATATCATCCAATCAGGCGGGATGGCCAAATGGTTTTTACAAGAGCACGATATAACAGTCAATGGCGAAGCGGAAAACAGAAGAGGTAGGAAGCTTAAAGTAGAAGACGTCATTGAAGTTGAAGGCTTTGGAAGCTACCTTGTTGTCTCCTGAACATCTCCTAAAAGTTGGTGAAAGATATTGTATATAGAAGAACTATCACTAAAAAACTATCGCAATTATGATGAGATGCACACCGTTTTTGAAGACGGTGTGAATGTTATTTTAGGAGAAAATGCGCAAGGGAAAACTAACGTGATGGAATCCATCTATGTTTTGGCCATGGCAAAATCCCACCGAACGGCCAATGATAAAGATCTTATCAAGTGGGATGAAGAGTATGGTAAAATAGAGGGTAGGATACATAAACGGAATGGACCGCTGCCTATGCAGCTTGTGATAAGCAAAAAAGGGAAAAAAGCAAAAATTAATCATATCGAGCAATCGCGATTAAGCCAATATATCGGTAGCATGAATATCGTAATGTTTGCTCCAGAGGATCTGACGCTTGTAAAAGGGAGCCCGCAAGTGCGCAGGCGTTTTATCGACATGGAGCTTGGACAAGTATCGCCAAGGTATATGCATGATCTTTCTCGGTACCAAAAAGTGCTGCAGCAACGAAATCACTATTTAAAGCTATTGCAAACCAAAAAGCAAAAGGATCAAACCATGCTGTTGGTGCTAACAGAACAGCTAATTGAGCTTGCGGCAAGTGTAACAGAAAAACGAGAGGAGTTTGTCAGACTCCTTGAGAGTTGGGCCAGGCCCATTCATAAAAGTATTAGCAGAGGCTTAGAGGAATTATCGGTTATCTATAAACCATCCATCGATTATGTATCAGAAACTGCAAACTTGTCGAAAATGATAGAAGCATATAACGAAAAGTTTGATAAAATAAAAGATAGAGAAATTGAAAGAGGTTTAACCCTTTTTGGTCCTCATCGTGATGACCTTCTCTTTCAAGTGAACGGAAAGGATGTCCAAACATTTGGCTCACAAGGACAACAAAGAACCACTGCACTATCCCTTAAGCTAGCGGAAATCGACCTGATTTATTCGGAAGTAGGGGAATATCCCATATTGCTGTTGGATGATGTGTTGTCAGAGCTCGATGATTATAGACAATCCCACTTACTGAATACGATTCAAGGAAAAGTTCAAACATTTGTTACGACAACAAGTGTCGATGGCATTGACCATCAAACATTAAAGCAAGCGGCTACCTATGAGGTCGTGAGCGGCTCCATTATGAAAAAAGGGTGAGGTGAGGAGAATGTACTTACACATAGGGGAAGAAGTGATGGTGCGTGCATCAAAGGTCATTGCTATTTTTGATCGCCGACTGCTGCAATCGGATTGGAGAGCGAATCTTCCGGAAGCTGCACAAAAATCCATTAAAAATATTAGTAAGCATGATGTAAAGTCCGTTGTCATTACAGAGCAAACGATTTATCTTTCCCCACTTGCCTCGACAACCTTAAAAAAAAGAATGGATGCATCCTTAGAGGATTTGCTTAATTAGGGAAATACCGCCTCAGAAGGAACCTAGTCTATTGCGTTGAAATAAAAATTGAAGGTGATTGATATGACGATGGACCAAAAAGATTTGCTTGAAAATAGCTATGATGAGAGTAATATACAGGTACTTGAAGGGTTAGAAGCAGTACGAAAACGCCCTGGTATGTACATCGGTTCCACCAGCAGCAAGGGTCTGCACCATCTTGTATGGGAAATAGTCGATAACAGTATTGATGAAGCATTGGCTGGTTATTGCTCGGAAATCAATATCGTAATTGAAAAAGATAACAGTATTACCGTTAAGGATAATGGTCGTGGGATTCCTGTTGGAATGCACGAAAAAATGGGACGACCAGCAGTGGAAGTAATCATGACCGTTCTGCATGCTGGTGGAAAATTTGGCGGTGGCGGCTATAAGGTTTCCGGAGGATTACACGGAGTAGGTGCGTCTGTTGTAAACGCACTTTCCTCAGAACTAGAGGTCTTCGTTCACCGTGACGGCAAAATCCATTATCAAAAGTTTAACAAGGGTGTGCCAAATGCAGATTTAGAGGTTATTGGTGAGACCGAGGTTACAGGTACGATCACTCATTTCACTCCAGATATTGAAATCTTCACCGAAACACAAGTGTATGAGTACGACATTTTAGCGCATCGCTTACGTGAGCTTGCCTTTTTGAACAAAGGAATTCGCATCACGATTGAAGACAAGCGTGAAGAATCGCCAAAGAAAAATGAATACTACTATGAAGGTGGAATCGCTTCATATGTGGAGCATTTAAACCGTACAAAGGAAGTCATTCATGAAGAAGTGGTTTTTGTAGAAGGAGAAAAGGATGGCATCTCCATTGAAGTCGCTCTTCAATATAACGATAGCTACACAAGCAATCTTTATTCTTTTGCCAATAATATTAATACTTATGAGGGCGGAACTCATGAATCCGGCTTTAAAACAGCCTTAACAAGGGTTATCAATGATTACGCTCGTAAAAATAATATTTTCAAAGATGCCGATAGCAACCTAACAGGGGAAGATGTTCGTGAAGGGCTAACAGCGATTGTTTCTGTGAAGCATCCAGATCCTCAGTTTGAAGGACAGACAAAAACAAAGCTTGGAAACAGTGAGGCAAGAACGGTTACGGATTCTGTTTTCACAGAGAAATTCGAAGGCTTTTTATTGGAAAACCCATCAGCGGCAAGAAAAATTGTCGAAAAAGGCTTGATGGCATCTCGTGCGCGGATGGCCGCGAAAAAAGCTAGAGAGCTTACGCGACGTAAAAGTGCACTTGAAATTTCCAGCTTGCCTGGTAAATTAGCGGACTGCTCCTCAAAAGATCCGTCCATTAGCGAATTGTATGTAGTAGAGGGAGATTCTGCGGGTGGTTCTGCTAAACAAGGAAGAGACCGTCACTTCCAAGCGATCCTGCCATTGCGCGGAAAAATCATCAACGTGGAAAAGGCCCGTTTGGATAAGATTCTTTCCAACAACGAGGTACGCGCGATAATTACCGCACTAGGTACTGGGATTGGCGAGGACTTCGATATTTCCCGGGCACGATACCATAAAATTGTCATCATGACCGATGCGGATGTCGACGGAGCGCATATTCGTACGTTGCTCTTAACCTTCTTCTACCGCTATATGCGTCAAATTATCGAGCATGGCTATATCTATATTGCCCAGCCACCACTTTACAAAATACAGCAGGGGAAAAAGATAGAGTATGCCTATAATGATCGCCAGCTTGAAGAAGTTCTTGCTACCTTGTCTGATCAACCAAAAGCAGGAATTCAGCGCTACAAGGGTCTTGGAGAGATGAACCCAGAGCAACTTTGGGAAACAACGATGGACCCTGTGACGAGAACGCTACTGCAAGTAAGCCTTCAAGACGCAATTGAAGCGGATGAAACCTTTGAGATCCTCATGGGAGATAAAGTGGAACCAAGAAGAAACTTTATCCAGGATAATGCACGTTATGTGAAAAATTTAGATATCTAACACACTAGCTTTGTATAAAGAAGATTGTTGACTTTGAGTAGTTTCTAGCTGTTGATTGGAGCAAAGGCGTTGACTCCCGCGGCAATCAACAGAAGTCTATAAACAAAGCTAGTACATTAAATTGCGGGATAGGGTCGTCCTATCCTGCCATTTACATATAGAGTAGAGCGAAAGCGAAGACGGCTGCGGAAATAACCAGCCACTCGCAAGGAGGTTCGTAATATGTCTGAGAGGTCATCTCAAGTAAAAGAAATAAATATCAGTCAGGAAATGAAAACTTCCTTCCTAGACTATGCGATGAGCGTTATCGTATCTCGTGCCCTTCCAGATGTCCGTGATGGACTAAAGCCTGTTCACCGCCGTATTTTATACGCAATGAACGACCTAGGCATGACATCTGATAAAGCCTATAAAAAATCCGCCCGTATCGTTGGGGAAGTAATCGGTAAGTATCACCCGCACGGTGACTCTGCTGTATACGACACGATGGTGCGTATGGCACAGAACTTTAACTTCCGCTATATGTTAATTGACGGACACGGAAACTTCGGATCTGTGGATGGCGACGCAGCAGCTGCAATGCGTTACACAGAAGCAAGAATGTCCAAAATCTCCATGGAAATCCTTCGTGACATTAACAAAGACACCATTGACTATCAAGACAACTATGACGGCTCTGAAAAAGAACCTATTGTCCTACCAGCTCGTTTCCCCAATTTACTAGTGAACGGGGCCTCTGGGATTGCGGTCGGAATGGCCACTAATATTCCGCCTCATCAGCTAGGAGAAATCATTGACGGGGTACTTGCAGTTAGTAAGGACCCGGATATCACCATTCCGGAATTGATGGAAATCATACCGGGCCCTGACTTCCCAACAGCAGGACAAATTCTCGGAAGAAGCGGCATTAGACGAGCATACGAAACAGGCCGTGGCTCTATTACCATTCGGGCAAAGGTGGAAATTGAGACAAAGCCAAACGGCCGTGAAGTAATTCTTGTTCATGAGCTTCCTTACCAAGTAAATAAAGCCAAGCTCATCGAAAAAATTGCCGACCTTGTTCGCGACAAAAAAATCGAAGGTATCTCTGACCTTCGCGATGAATCAGACCGCAATGGAATGCGTGTGGTCATCGAAGTCAAAAAAGACGCCAATGCCAATGTGCTTCTAAACAACCTATACAAACAAACGTCTCTTCAAACTAGTTTTGGCATCAATATGCTTGCCCTTGTAAACGGAGAGCCGAAGGTATTAAACCTTAAACAATGCTTGTACTACTACTTAGAGCATCAAAAAGTAGTCATCAAAAGACGTACAGCTTTTGAGCTTCGCAAAGCAGAAGCAAGAGCACATATTTTAGAGGGCTTACGAATTGCACTCGACCATCTGGATGCGGTTATCACCTTAATCCGTAATTCTCAAACAGCAGATATTGCGAGAGAAGGATTAATGAATGAATTCTCCTTATCTGAAAAACAAGCACAAGCAATTCTAGATATGCGCTTGCAACGTCTAACAGGTTTAGAGCGTGAAAAAATCGAAGAAGAATACCAAGGCTTAATGCAGCTAATCGCCGAACTAAAAGCGATCCTAGCAGATGAAGAAAAGGTATTGGAGATCATTCGCGAAGAGCTTCTCGAAGTAAAAGAACGCTTTAATGATACAAGACGTACAGAAATCATTGTAGGCGGCCTTGAAAACATAGAGGATGAGGACCTTATTCCTCGTCAAAATATCGTGATCACCCTTACGCATAATGGCTATATCAAACGCCTGCCATTATCCACATACCGCAGTCAACGACGTGGAGGCCGCGGGGTACAGGGGATGGGTACAAATGAAAATGATTTTGTGGAGCACTTGTTAACAACCTCTACCCACGATACGATTTTATTCTTTACAAATAAAGGAAAAGTATACAAGGCCAAAGGATACGAAATCCCTGAATACAGCCGTACGGCAAAAGGTCTTCCTATCATTAACCTTTTAGAGGTGGAGAAGGGTGAATGGGTCAATGCCATTATTCCTGTTGAGGACTTTGTGGACGACTGGTATCTCTTCTTTACAACAAAGCACGGGATTTCAAAACGTTCTCCACTCTCTCAATTTGCGAACATCCGTAAAGGCGGGTTAATTGCCCTTGGCTTAAGAGAAAGTGATGAGCTCATTTCCGTAAAAATGACCGATGGTACGAAGGAAATGATTATCGGTACTAAAAATGGTATGCTGATTCGCTTCCATGAGACTGATGTTCGTTCCATGGGTAGAACGGCTACAGGGGTAAAAGGTATTTCCATCTCTGAAAGTGACGAAGTAGTTGGAATGGAATTACTAGAAGAAGGCCTGGATGTGTTGGTTGTGACCAAAAACGGCTACGGCAAACGTACTCCTGCAGAAGAGTACCGAATTCAAAGCCGCGGAGGAAAAGGAATTAAAACCTGCAATATCACCGAACGTAACGGTGAACTCGTTTCAGTGAAGACTGTTTCAACGGAAGAGGATCTCATGCTCATTACAGCCTCAGGTGTTCTTATACGTATGGCGGTGGATGGCATTTCCCAAATGGGGCGTAACACGCAAGGAGTGAAGCTTATCCGTCTTGGAGAGAGCGAATTCGTAACAACAGTCGCTCGAGTGGATAAAGAAGAAGAAATAGAAGAAGGAACAGAGGATGGCGTAGAAGTTTCCGAAACTGAAGCAGGAATTCCTACTGAAGAAGTCGAAGAATAAACAGTATACGCGATAACTTCAAATTGAGGAGCACTTTTATGTGTTCCTCTTTGTTTATAAGGAGAGGTACATTTGATGTTAGTGAGAACTGATCAATTGGTGGAAGGATGTATTTTGGCTCAAGAAGTAAAAGCGCTCAGTGCAAAGCCTATTATGACCAAAAGAACCGTCCTAACAAATCAGCATATTGAGATTCTAGAATCCTTTTTGGTGGAAAAAGTAGAGGTAGAGGCATTTCTATCAAATGGCCAGCCGTTTAACCCACACTTGCTTTCAATGTTAGAAAGCAAGCCACCTAGAGAAGACTCTTTTTTACAAATGTATTTAAAAGCAACGTATTCCTATAGAAAGATGTATGAAAGTTGGGAATCTGGCGCACCAATTGACTACGCCTCTGTTCGAAAAACGATTATTCCACTGATTGAAAAATCACTACAGCATGATGATGAGGTTTTTACCCTTTACCACTACAGTAACGAAGAAGAATATATCTTCCATCATTCCGTCGCGGTTGCCTTGATTGCATCTGCCATTGCTCAAGGATTAGGTCACAATAAAAAAGACGTCATTCAAGTTGGAATTGCCGGCTTTCTTATGGATTGCGGGATGTCGAGGATTGATCAAAGAATTATTAGAAACGTGGCAGTCCTGAAAAAAGAAGAATTCATCCAAATCAAAGAGCACCCTATCTTTAGCTATCAGATGGTGAGCAAGCAACCGGTAATACAAGATGAAATAAAGCTTGCTGTCCTGCAGCATCACGAACGCTATGATAAAAGTGGTTACCCTTTTGGTTTAGCTGAAGACAAGCTTCATCCCTATACTA
>NZ_CP045403.1:12500-32500 GCF_009363695.1 Bacillus sp. THAF10
GTCGGTGGTTCGAGTCCACTTAGGCCCACCATTTTTTAATTAATCACATATTTGGGGCCTTAGCTCAGCTGGGAGAGCGCCTGCTTTGCACGCAGGAGGTCAGCGGTTCGATCCCGCTAGGCTCCACCAAGATTATTTTCACCTCGTGAGAATAACAGTTTGTTCTTTGAAAACTAGATAATGTAACTAATATCAAGATATTCACAAAATATCGTTCATCTTAGTAATTTTCTAATAGATATCATCGCTGATATCGACACAAGACCGTTTGGTCTGAGGTTAAGTTATTAAGGGCGCACGGTGGATGCCTTGGCACTAGGAGCCGATGAAGGACGGGACTAACACCGATATGCTTCGGGGAGCTGTAAGTAAGCGTTGATCCGGAGATTTCCGAATGGGGAAACCCACTGCTCGTAATGGAGCAGTATCCTTATCTGAATACATAGGGTATGGAAGGCAGACCCGGGGAACTGAAACATCTTAGTACCCGGAGGAAGAGAAAGCAAACGCGATTTCCTGAGTAGCGGCGAGCGAAACGGAATTAGCCCAAACCAAGAGGCTTGCCTCTTGGGGTTGTAGGACACTCAACATGGAGTTACAAAGGAACGGGGTAGATGAAGCGACCTGGAAAGGTCCGTCATAGAAGGTAAAAACCCTGTAGTTGAAACTTCGTTCCCTCCTGAGTGGATCCTGAGTACGGCGGGACACGAGAAATCCCGTCGGAAGCAGGGAGGACCATCTCCCAAGGCTAAATACTCCCTAGTGACCGATAGTGAACCAGTACCGTGAGGGAAAGGTGAAAAGCACCCCGGAAGGGGAGTGAAATAGATCCTGAAACCGTGTGCCTACAAGTAGTTAGAGCCCGTTAATGGGTGATAGCGTGCCTTTTGTAGAATGAACCGGCGAGTTACGATCCCGTGCAAGGTTAAGTCGAAGAGACGGAGCCGTAGCGAAAGCGAGTCTGAATAGGGCGCATGAGTACGTGGTCGTAGACCCGAAACCAGGTGATCTACCCATGTCCAGGGTGAAGTTCAGGTAACACTGAATGGAGGCCCGAACCGACTCACGTTGAAAAGTGAGCGGATGAGGTGTGGGTAGGGGTGAAATGCCAATCGAACCTGGAGATAGCTGGTTCTCTCCGAAATAGCTTTAGGGCTAGCCTCATGTAGTAAGAGTCTTGGAGGTAGAGCACTGATTGGACTAGGGGTCCTCATCGGATTACCGAATTCAGTCAAACTCCGAATGCCAAAGACTTATCCATGGGAGTCAGACTGCGAGTGATAAGATCCGTAGTCAAGAGGGAAACAGCCCAGACCGCCAGCTAAGGTCCCCAAGTATACGTTAAGTGGAAAAGGATGTGGAGTTGCTTAGACAACCAGGATGTTGGCTTAGAAGCAGCCACCATTTAAAGAGTGCGTAATAGCTCACTGGTCGAGTGACTCTGCGCCGAAAATGTACCGGGGCTAAACGTATCACCGAAGCTGCGGACTGTTCTTACGAACAGTGGTAGGAGAGCGTTCTAAGGGCGTTGAAGCTAGACCGGAAGGACTGGTGGAGCGCTTAGAAGTGAGAATGCCGGTATGAGTAGCGAAAGAAGGGTGAGAATCCCTTCCACCGAATGCCTAAGGTTTCCTGAGGAAGGCTCGTCCGCTCAGGGTTAGTCGGGACCTAAGCCGAGGCCGAAAGGCGTAGGCGATGGATAACAGGTTGATATTCCTGTACCACCTCCACTCCGTTTGAGCAACGGGGGGACGCAGAAGGATAGGGTAAGCGCGCTGTTGGATATGCGCGTCTAAGCAGTAAGGCTGAGAAGTAGGCAAATCCGCTTCTCCTATAAGGCTGAGCTGTGATAGCGAGGGAAATATAGTACCGAAGTTCCTGATTTCACACTGCCAAGAAAAGCCTCTAGCGAGGAGTGAGGTGCCCGTACCGCAAACCGACACAGGTAGGCGAGGAGAGAATCCTAAGGTGAGCGAGAGAACTCTGGTTAAGGAACTCGGCAAAATGACCCCGTAACTTCGGGAGAAGGGGTGCTCTGTTAGGGTGTTAAAGCCCGAGAGAGCCGCAGTGAATAGGCCCAGGCGACTGTTTAGCAAAAACACAGGTCTCTGCGAAGCCGTAAGGCGAAGTATAGGGGCTGACGCCTGCCCGGTGCTGGAAGGTTAAGGGGAGAGGTTAGCGCAAGCGAAGCTTTGAACCGAAGCCCCAGTAAACGGCGGCCGTAACTATAACGGTCCTAAGGTAGCGAAATTCCTTGTCGGGTAAGTTCCGACCCGCACGAAAGGCGTAACGATCTGGGCACTGTCTCAACCAGAGACTCGGTGAAATTATAGTACCTGTGAAGATGCAGGTTACCCGCGACAGGACGGAAAGACCCCGTGGAGCTTTACTGTAGCCTGATATTGAATTTTGGTACAGCTTGTACAGGATAGGTAGGAGCCTTGGAAGCCGGAGCGCTAGCTTCGGTGGAGGCGTCGGTGGGATACTACCCTGGCTGTATTGAAATTCTAACCCGCAGCCCTTATCGGGCTGGGAGACAGTGTCAGGTGGGCAGTTTGACTGGGGCGGTCGCCTCCTAAAGAGTAACGGAGGCGCCCAAAGGTTCCCTCAGAATGGTTGGAAATCATTCGCAGAGTGTAAAGGCACAAGGGAGCTTGACTGCGAGACCTACAAGTCGAGCAGGGACGAAAGTCGGGCTTAGTGATCCGGTGGTTCCGCATGGAAGGGCCATCGCTCAACGGATAAAAGCTACCCCGGGGATAACAGGCTTATCTCCCCCAAGAGTCCACATCGACGGGGAGGTTTGGCACCTCGATGTCGGCTCATCGCATCCTGGGGCTGTAGTCGGTCCCAAGGGTTGGGCTGTTCGCCCATTAAAGCGGTACGCGAGCTGGGTTCAGAACGTCGTGAGACAGTTCGGTCCCTATCCGTCGTGGGCGCAGGAAATTTGAGAGGAGCTGTCCTTAGTACGAGAGGACCGGGATGGACGCACCGCTGGTGTACCAGTTGTCTTGCCAAAGGCATAGCTGGGTAGCTACGTGCGGACGGGATAAGTGCTGAAAGCATCTAAGCATGAAGCCCCCCTCAAGATGAGATTTCCTTTTACTTCGGTAAGTAAGATCCCTGAAAGATGATCAGGTAGATAGGTTCGAGGTGGAAGCGTGGCGACACGTGCAGCTGACGAATACTAATCGATCGAGGACTTAACCCAATATGATTTACATGATGACACGATATGAATGTCTTGATATGAACACATTATCTAGTTTTGAAGGAACAATAAAGCTTGAAAAATAGCTTGATTTTCCTTTGAAAAACCGTATAATATAATTTGTCTGGTGGCGATAGCGAAGAGGTCACACCCGTTCCCATACCGAACACGGAAGTTAAGCTCTTCAGCGCCGATGGTAGTTGGGGGCTGTCCCCCTGTGAGAGTAGGACGTTGCCAGGCAAATGAGAGGAATCAGTGCTTATGTGAGTAGGCGCTGGTTTTTTTGTGTTTTTCAAAAGAAAAAATTGCTTATTTTTGATGAAGAGACGGGTTTTGGGGTGATTATTTTGGTTAGATGGCCAAGATTGGCTGGTGAGACATTGCGTGGAAAAAATGCTTGGAATTTAGTTTTGTATTACAAAAAAGGTAATCAAAATGATTTTCTTCAAAAGTTCGTGCCAAAACCAGGCAAGTTGATGCCGAAACGGTCCGAGTTCGTGCCAAAATTGGTCGAGTTCATGCCAAAAAGCCCCGAGTTGATGCCGATCCTATTTTAGTCACAAATTTTCTCGATTGGACGACCGAAAAACGAAATGAGCTGATAAAAATAGGTCGAGCAGAGGTGGTGGACGACACAAAAATGAGTAGCACTCGTAAAAATAAGTCGAGCAGAGGTAGTGGACGACACAAAAATGAGTAGCACTCGTAAAAATAAGTCGAGCAGAGGTAGTGGACGACACAAAAATGAGTGGCACTCGTAAAAATAGGTCGAGCAGAGGTGGTGGACGACACAAAAATGAGTAGCATTCGTAAGACTAGGTCGAGCAAAGGTGCTGGATGACGCAAAAATGAGTAGCACTCGTAAAAATAAGTCGAGCAGAGGTGGTGGACGACACAAAAATGGTCAGCACTCGTAAAAATAGGTCGAGCAGCTAGTCTGGACGACACAAAAAAGCATTCGCCCCGTAAAAATAGGTCAAGCAACCAAAACAGCACCGATCCACTCGTATCTACGCCGCCATCTCAGCCGCCCATTCTATGCCCCCAGTCCGTCCCAACCCCCCTTCATTCCCCAACACCCTTACTCCACTCCACCCAGCCCAAACACATGAACCAGATAGCGATGAATGTAGAAAGGAATTTTGGATGAGGTCACATCCAAGAAATCATGAATAAGAGCAAGGTCACTGCTGTGAAAGGTATGAAGAAGCTCGCTCCACCAATCAGTCTCATATCGACAAATCATACTAAGATTGTAAAGAAGAAGATAATGTACCAGTAACTCTGGAAAAGGAGTAAGGACTTCTTTTTTTCTCGGGATGTATAGGTTCTGAGACTGGTGATGAAATAATAACGGCGAAAAGCTAAGGGAATTCGCAAGGTCTTCCTTACATTCAAAAGTAAGGAGCTCAGAATCCGATTCTTTCAATTCATAACCGGTTTGTTGTTGGAAATACTGAACAAAACGTGATTGTGTCATTTTATAGTCATCCAGGATGGATACTGGTACTTTTAGGAAAGGGGTATGCAAATTACCGATTTGATAAAAGGGTGACCTGTTTTTTGTCGTTTTAATGGTGGTTTCTAATTCTGGAATGGAAAAAAGCAATTCCTTCATGGTGTATTTGGTGCCTTCTGTTTGTTTCACATGGAACATCTTGTCGCTAAAGTGCGAATAAAGTCCGTTTTTTTGGATTTTTACTTCGTCTTGGATGAATTCATAGCTTTGTTTTTTTCTTTTTCGGGTAGATACGCCGTGAGCGAGCACACTCGTTGATTCTGGATAGGCTGGATCAACGGTGAGTAAACAAGCTTTTATTAATTGCACCATTCCATAGAAAAGCAGGACAGGTTTTATGGAGGTGGGGGTAAGGCTAGCTTGTTGTAAATAGGCAAGGCCGTGTTCGATATAATATATAAAGCTGTAGGCATTGTTATAGCTTTTTTGTTCAGCAAGCTCTATATTTTGATGCTGATAGCTTTTTTTTAACAAACGTTGTGCAGTGTCGGCAGAGCAAAATGGGTAAAACAATTGGAGATATGGTGTTGTCATGGAATCCACGTCCTTGCTCATTTGGCTTATAGTTTGAATAATTTGAAAAAATAAACTTATTTTTCTGTTCTTGACAGTATTTTGTCCAGTTGATACTCTACTATAAATATTAATGAGTCTATGAAGGGGGAAAATTTTGTCATGTGGGAAAATAAATTTGCAAAAGAAGGCTTAACGTTTGATGATGTACTTTTAGTGCCAGCTAGATCTGAGGTTTTACCAAGAGATGTGGATTTGAAGGTGAAGCTTACAGATTCCTTACAGCTAAATGTTCCAATTATCAGTGCTGGAATGGATACTGTTACAGAGGCTGAGATGGCTATTGCGATGGCTCGTCAGGGTGGATTTGGTGTTATTCATAAGAACATGTCCATTGAGCAGCAGGCTGAACAAGTGGACAAGGTAAAGCGCTCGGAAAGAGGAGTCATAACAGATCCATTTTTCCTAACCCCTGAGCATCAGGTTTTTGATGCAGAGCATTTGATGGGCAAGTACCGAATCTCTGGTGTTCCAATTGTGAATAACCAGGAGGAGCAAAAGCTTGTTGGTATTTTGACGAACCGTGATTTGCGATTTATTCAGGATTTTTCCATTCTAATTTCCGATGTCATGACAAAAGAAAATTTAGTTACAGCTTCTGTTGGAACTACGTTGCAGGAAGCAGAAAGCATTTTACAAAAATATAAAATTGAAAAACTCCCCCTTGTAGATGATGCGGGTATATTAAAAGGATTAATTACTATTAAGGATATCGAAAAGGTGATTGAGTTCCCTCATTCGGCTAAGGATTCTCAAGGTCGCTTGCTTGTCGGAGCTGCGGTTGGTGTAACCGGTGATACGATGTTACGAGTGGAAAAATTAGTGCAAAAAGGTGTCGATGCCATTGTAGTAGATACGGCTCATGGGCATTCTCAAGGCGTATTGGATACGGTGAAGAATATCCGTTCCCAATACCCAGCCCTTAATATCATTGCAGGTAATGTGGCAACGGCGGAAGCAACGCGTGACCTAGTAGAAGCAGGTGCCAATGTTGTGAAGGTTGGTATCGGACCTGGATCGATTTGTACAACGCGGGTAGTTGCTGGCGTTGGTGTTCCTCAAATAACAGCAGTATATGATTGTGCGACCGAGGCGAGAAAGCTTGGTGTTTCTATTATTGCCGATGGTGGAATTAAGTACTCCGGTGATATTGTGAAGGCACTTGCGGCTGGTGGACATGCTGTTATGCTTGGTAGTATGCTAGGAGGAACTTCTGAGAGCCCTGGAGAAACAGAAATTTTCCAAGGTAGACGCTTTAAAGTGTATCGCGGAATGGGATCTGTTGGTGCGATGGAAAAAGGAAGTAAGGATCGTTATTTCCAAGAAGACAACAAAAAGTTTGTTCCAGAGGGAATTGAAGGAAGAATTGCCTACAAAGGTCCGGTTGCAGACACTATTTACCAGCTAGTTGGTGGACTACGTTCTGGTATGGGTTATTGTGGCACGAAAGACTTAGAAGAATTAAGAGAGCAGGCACAATTTGTTCGTATGACAGGTGCAGGCCTTCGAGAAAGCCATCCGCATGATGTGCAAATTACAAAAGAATCACCGAACTATTCCATTTCCTAACAGTGTTATAGGTGGAAGGTCATAGATACGGACAGAGAAAGAAGTAGTCTTTCTCTGTCTATTTTTTTTGGAGATTGTGTGTTAAAATAACCACTATGTGAAAAATTATGTGGAGGGTCTAGAATTGTGACAAAGAATTATTTTCAACGAGTGATTGCTAGTTTACTAACCATTGCACTGTTAACGACTGTTTTTTCGATACAAGATGTCAAAGCGGAGGGTAATAATCCTCATTTAGATATAAATGCAGAGGCTGCCTTGCTTCTTGAGCAAAGCACAGGGAAAATTATTTACCAAAAGAATATTGATTCCGTACTTGGCATTGCCAGCATGACAAAAATGATGACAGAATACTTGATTCTAGAAGCGATAAGTGAAGGAAAGCTTACACCTCAGGATGAGTACAATGTGAATGAGTATGTATGGACGATTTCTCATGATCGCAGTCTATCCAATGTTCCTCTTCGCAGAGACGGTACATACAATGTGCAGGAGCTTTACGAAGCAATGGCAATTTATTCTGCAAACGGTGCGACGATTGCACTAGCAGAAATGGTAGCAGGGACCGAATCTGAATTTGTGAAAATGATGAATGAAAAAGCGAAAGAGTTAGGATTAGAAGATTATAAGTTTGTTAACTCTACTGGTTTGAATAACGCTGACCTTTATGGTATGCATCCGGAAGGTACAGGAGCAGATGAGGAAAATGTTATGTCTGCCCGTGCAACTGCAAAGCTTGCTTATCACTTATTGAATGATTTCCCGGAAATTTTGGACACAGCAAGCATTCCTAAGAAAGTGTTCCGTGAAGGGACAGATGATCAAATCAATATGAGCAACTGGAACTGGATGTTGCCTGGTTTGATTTCTGAGTATGAAGGAGTAGACGGATTGAAAACAGGTTTTACTGATTTTGCTGGGTACTCTTTTACCGGAACGATTGAAAAAGATGGCATGAGACTCATTTCTGTGGTGATGGATGCAAGAAATGCAGATGGGCAACCACAGGATACCGCAAGATTTGCAGAAACAAGAAAATTATTTGACTACGGCTTTGCTAATTTTTCTTTAAAAGAAATCTATCCCGCTAACTACCAGATAGATAAGGAATCTAATCTGAAGGTAGTAAAAGGGAAAGAGAAAAGCGTAGAAATTGAAACAAAAGAGCCATTAAAGACTCTTGTAAAGCGCGGAGAGGAAGAAAGCTTTGAGCCGCTTTATGTTTTTGATGACAAGGTAGTATCAGAAGAGGAAATTACTGCTCCATTTGAAGAAGGAACGAAAGTGGGGCATATGACAGTAAAATATACAGGTGAAGGCCAAGATGAAGGGTATTTGTTTGAGAATCAGCAAGGACCTAAGGCGGAACTGGTGACAACAGAAGGTGTGGAAAAAGCAAATTGGTTTGTATTATCCATGCGTGCCATTGGTGGCTTCTTCAGTGATTTATGGTCAACCGTATCCAGTACCGTAAAAGGCTGGTTTTAATATCCTAATGTAGACAATGCTTGAAAGCTCCTAGTTTTATAGGAACTTTCGGGCATTTTGTCTATCTGTGCTTAGAGTATTATCTCTTTCGAGGGAAATACTAGAAAAGCCGAATCTTTCTAAATAGTGGCAAGGAAAGCTTTCGATTTTTTATTAGGATTTTTCGAAAATTTAAGGTAAAATAAAGAGCGTGTTAGTAAATGATATGGACAAGCTCCATTTAATGAGGAAGTATATTTTACATATAGGGGGACTATTCGATGGCACATCAAACAGGTACGGATCGTGTAAAACGTGGAATGGCAGAAATGCAAAAAGGCGGCGTCATCATGGACGTTGTCAATGCAGAGCAAGCGAAAATCGCAGAAGAAGCTGGTGCTGTAGCAGTAATGGCATTAGAGCGTGTTCCTGCTGATATTCGTGCAGCTGGTGGAGTTGCTCGTATGGCGGACCCAACAATTGTGGAAGATGTTATGGGAGCTGTTTCGATTCCAGTAATGGCGAAAGCTCGTATCGGTCACATTGTGGAAGCACGTTTATTAGAAGCTATGGGTGTCGACTACATTGATGAGAGTGAAGTATTAACGCCTGCAGATGAAGAGTATCACTTAGACAAGCGTCAATATACGGTTCCATTTGTATGCGGTTGCCGTGATCTTGGCGAAGCTGCGCGCCGTATTGGCGAAGGTGCATCTATGTTACGTACAAAAGGTGAGCCTGGTACAGGTAACATTGTAGAAGCGGTTCGTCACATCCGTAAAGTTAATGCACAAGTGCGTAAAGTAGTTGGAATGAACGAAGATGAGCTAATGACGGAAGCAAAATTACTAGGTGCGCCATTTGAGCTATTGTTAGAAATCAAGCGTCTTGGCCGTCTACCTGTTGTTAACTTTGCAGCAGGCGGTGTTGCAACGCCAGCCGATGCAGCGTTAATGATGCAATTAGGAGCGGATGGAGTATTCGTTGGATCTGGTATCTTTAAATCTGACAATCCTGCAAAATTTGCTCGTGCAATCGTAGAAGCAACTACTCATTACCAAGATTATGAGTTAATTGCAAGCCTTTCTAAAGGTCTTGGATCTGCGATGAAAGGAATTGAAATTTCAACATTATTACCTGAAAACCGCATGCAAGAGCGTGGCTGGTAAGTAAAGGAGTTTTCACATATGGTAAAAGTTGGAGTCTTGGGACTTCAAGGTGCAGTTCGGGAACATGTTAGGTCCATTGAAGCATCTGGAGCAGAAGCCATTGTTGTAAAAAAAACAGAGCAACTCGCAGAAATTGATGGGCTGATTATTCCTGGCGGGGAAAGCACAACCATGAGACGCCTCATTGACAAGTACTCATTTATGGAGCCGCTAAAAGCATTCGGTGCAAGCGGGAAGCCTGTATTTGGCACATGTGCTGGACTTATTTTGATCGCTAATGAAATAGTCGGCTACGATGAGCCACATCTAGCGTTCATGGATGCAAAAGTAGAGCGAAATTCCTTTGGGCGTCAGGTGGACAGCTTTGAAGCGGAATTAGCCATTGCTGGTGTTGCTGAAGATTTTGTCGGAGTCTTCATTCGTGCGCCGCATATTGTCGAAGTTGGCGAGGATGTAGAAGTGCTGTGCAAGCATAATGGTCGTATCGTTGCTGCTAGACAAGGTCAATTTCTTGGCTGCTCTTTCCACCCAGAACTAACAGATGACCACCGTATTACCCAATATTTTGTGAATATGGTGAAAGAGTCTAAATAAATTTAGTGAATAAAACTATTGCAAGTAAGAGAGACTTGTAGTAGATTAATGTACAATAACTTTAATTGTAAATATTGCTAAAGCGTAGACAGGAACTAGTAATAAGCATGTTGATACTGTAGAGAGTCGGTGGCTGGTGAAAACCGACGTATCAGGCTTATGAATCCATCCTTGAGCACTTGGCCGAATTGCATTCATGCATAGTAAGCCAAATCGGTAAGATTATTACCGTTATCGAATGAAGTGGGAAAAGACAACTGTCTTTTTCAACAAGGGTGGCAACACGGGTATCTAAACTCTCGTCCCTATTTAGGGGACGGGAGTTTTTTATATTTTTATGCCCCTTTTAAACACCGCTGTTGATTTCCGCAAATGGCTTCGCTTTCCGCGGGGCGACCTTGAGCCTCCTCGGCTTCGCCTGTGGGGTCTCAAGATTGTCGCTCTATTCCCGCAGGAGTCTTCGCCTTTGCTCCAATCAGCAGCTAGAAACATCTCCATAACCCACTCTTCTATAACAGAAAATTTATTAAGGAGGAATGAAGCATGTTAGATTTAAAATTACTGCGTGCCAATTTTGAAGAAATAAAAGGGAAACTTCAGCATCGAGGAGAGGACTTAACGGACTTAGACCGCTTTGAGGAACTAGATGTAAAAAGAAGAGAGCTGCTCGTTGAAACAGAACAGCTAAAAAGCAAACGTAACGAAGTATCTCAACAAATCGCTCTCATGAAACGTGAAAAACAAGATGCCGATCATCTTATCAAAGAAATGCGCGAAGTGGGAGACAAGGTAAAGGAATTAGATGTAGCGCTTCGTGAGGTAGAAGAGACGCTAGAGCACTTGTTATTATCTATTCCAAACATCCCGCATGAAAGTGTTCCGGTTGGCGAAACAGAGGACGACAATGTGGAGGTTCGTAAGTGGGGCGAAACACCAAGCTTCCACTTTGAGGTTAAAGCGCATTGGGATATCGCGGATGAGCTTGGCATTCTTGATTTTGAGCGTGCAGGAAAAGTAACAGGCAGTCGTTTTGTTTTTTATCGTGGATTAGGTGCTAGACTAGAGCGGGCATTGTTTAACTTTATGCTGGACTTACATGTAGATGAGCATGGCTATACAGAAGTAATGCCTCCATATCTTGTGAACAGAACAAGTATGACGGGTACTGGTCAGCTTCCTAAGTTTGAAGAGGATGCATTTTTAATTGAGAAGGAAGACTTTTTCCTTGTTCCAACGTCTGAGGTACCAATTACGAACATGCACCGTGATGAAATCTTAACAGGAGAACAACTACCTATCAATTATGCTGCATTTAGTGCGTGCTTCCGCTCTGAGGCTGGCTCTGCTGGTCGTGATACGAGAGGGTTAATTCGCCAGCATCAATTTAACAAGGTAGAGCTAGTGAAATTTGTTAAGCCGGAAGAGTCTTATGAGGAATTGGAAAAATTAACTGGAAATGCAGAAAAAGTATTACAGTTATTAGGACTTCCTTACCGTGTCATGAGTATGTGTACAGCGGACCTTGGCTTTACAGCAGCGAAGAAATATGATGTGGAGGTATGGATTCCAAGTCAGGAGACGTACCGTGAGATTTCTTCTTGCAGTAATTTTGAGAGCTTCCAGGCACGTCGCGCAAATATTCGCTTCCGTCGTGAACCAAAAGGCAAACCAGAGCATGTGCATACATTGAATGGATCTGGTCTTGCGATTGGACGGACAGTGGCAGCTATTATTGAAAATTACCAGCAAGAAGACGGAACAGTGGTGATTCCTGAAGTGTTACGTCCATATATGGGTGGCAAAGAAATTTTGACTAAATAGTGAACAAAAAAGAATAGAGGTGAAAATCTCTATTCTTTTTTCATTATATGTTTGACATCCTTTTTTAAAATATGATATATTACATTTTGTCGATACGGAGGAATACCCAAGTCCGGCTGAAGGGATCGGTCTTGAAAACCGACAGGGGTGTTAAAGCCCGCGGGGGTTCGAATCCCTCTTCCTCCGCCATTGATTTTTAAAACAGGTATTTTACCTATAGCGCATAAACTGGAGTATGTTCGTTACATTATGGAGAATTGTAACGGATTTTTTATTGTCATAGTGAAGCGACGCACGATTGACAATAAATAAGCCGCCCATGGAGGGCGGCTTATTTTTTTAGCAGTTGAGACTGCTTCATATGATGAGATACTTTTTCAATAATCGGTTCCATGGAGTTTTGGTCTTTCACTACATCATATTCATTGATGTTCAAGCGTAACACGGGACATGCGTGAAAATTGTTAATCCATTTTTCATAACGCTCATGCATTTCCTCCCAGTAAGAAACGGGCGTTTGCTGTTCCATCGGTCTGCCTCGTTCCTGAATGCGGGATAAAATATCATCTAGGCTTCCTTCTAGGTAGATAAGCAAGTCAGGATGCGGGAAGTAAGGTGTCATGACCATTGCTTCAAACAGGCTAGTATACGTATCATAATCGACTTGTGTCATGGTTCCCTTTTCATAATGCATATTGGCAAAGATGCCAGTGTCCTCATAAATAGAGCGGTCTTGAATAAAGCCACCGCCATATTCAAAAATCTTCTTTTGATCCTTAAAGCGCTCGGCTAAAAAGTATATTTGTAAATGAAAGCTCCATCTCTCAAAATCAGCATAAAATTTATCTAAGTATGGATTGGTGTCTACTTTTTCAAAGGATGTACGAAAGCCAAGGGCATTTGCCAGGGCGTTTGTCATCGTTGATTTACCGACTCCTACCGTTCCTGCAATGGTTATCACTGCATTGGATGGGATGCCGTATTTTTGGCGTAAGTTCATTAGACGTTTACTCCTTTTTGCAAGGTATCTTTTAAAGCTTGGAAAATCCGTTCAAGGTCTTCTTCTCGGTTCACAAAGTCACAATTGTCCCCGTTAAAACGCAGGATTGGTAAAGAAGGATATTGCTCTTCTAAACGGTCCATCTCCGCATCATAATCAAGGCTGAGCTGCTGAAGGTAAAGAGGATCTATTTTTTTCTCAATATCACGGCCGCGTTTCTCTATTCTCGCTAATAAGGTATCCAGACTAGCATGCAAATAAATAATGACATTTGGTCTTGGCATATCAGAGGTCAGGATATCATAGATTTGCATGTATTTTTCGTATTGCTTGTCCTTTAGTGTTCTTTTCGCGAATATGAGGTTTTTTAAGATGTGGTAATCTGCAACAACAGGTGTATTTTTCTGTAGGTGCTGGTGATCAATGTCCTCTAGCTGCTTGTATCTATTACAAAGAAAAAACATCTCCGTTTGAAAACTCCACTCATCAATGTTTTCGTAGAATTTTCCTAGGAAAGGATTTTCATCGACAATTTCTTTTAATAACTGATATTGGAATGCCTCTGCAATTCTTTTCGCAAGCGAGGTTTTTCCAACACCAATCGGTCCTTCTACTGTTATAAATGGTGTTGCGTGCACCAAAATGCCCCCTTTAATAAACATGTACATATATCAATATTTAGACAGACATTTATCATTCTATCATAGATATGGGGTGGATAGTGGAGGAATTTTTGAAAAGGAATTATCTGTAGTTTGAAGCTAAGTATACACAATAAAACCAGTGCTTACTCTTACATGCACTGGTTTCACGGACTAATTTAGAATTAATACATATAGTATTGTCGTTCCGTTGGGTTTTTCACGACATTAAAATTATCGGTAATTAATAACCAGTTTTGCGGAAAAGGAAGCCCAAGCTTCCAATAGCTGATGCCTCGTAAGTTGAGTTCTTTGATCAGGTCAAACTTTGCCTGAATGGAGCGGGCATCCTCAAACCACACCTCATGTTCTTTTCCTTCTTTTTGGTAGTTAAAGTGGGGAGCTTGAGCCTTTGTATCGTATAGAATCGCAACATTGTTATCGGCTGCAAGTTCGATTGCCGCCTGTGGACTAATTGCTTTAGCAAATTCTCCACCAGGCTTAAAAGGAAGGGTCCAGTCGTAGCCATAGAGGTTTTGACCCATCATAATTTTTTCGCTTGGCATTTCTGTAATCGCATATTCTAGTACTTCCCTGACTGGGCCAATCGGGCTGACGGCCATCGGAGGACCCCCGCTATAGCCCCATTCATACGTCATAATGACAACAAAATCGACTATTTCCCCGTGCGCCTTGTAATCATGGGCTTCATACCATTTTCCTTTTTGGTCTGCCTTCGTTTTTGGGGCAAGGGCTGTGGAAATGAGCCAGCCTTCTTGCTTGAATCGATCGCGAGCTTTTCGTAAGAAGCGGTTATAGGCCTCTTTGTCTGCTGGACGTAAGTATTCAAAATCAAAATGGATATCTCTGAAATTATATTTTTTTGCGGTTGTGACGATATTATTTAAAAATTTGTTTTGCACGTTCATGTCATTCAAGATAATTCTACCAAGCTCATCGCTAAAGCCGTCTTCTTCGAGATTGGTAAGCACCATCATCAGCGTGACATTTTCTGCTGCTGCAATTTGCGGAAGATTGGTCAGTGGCGGCTCTTTTAAGGAACCATCCCGCAGTACCTGAAAACTAAATGGAGCGAGATAGGTCAGATAAGGGGCCGCATTTCTTGAACTTGATTGAAGCTCTTGTGACACGGACTCTCCGCGTGGCTCTACATAGGCGTTGATTTCTGCCTCCCGTTTTGAATCAGGTGGTATATAGAGGCGTAGCCCCACACGAAGAGGGGCATTTGGGTTCAATTGATTGATCTCAATCAGTCTTTGTGGCGTGGTATTAAACCTTCTGGCAATAGAAAAAATCGAATCTCCTTGCTGCACGAAATAAAAACGTCCCACAATTGGGATAACGAGTGCTTGCCCGACCACTAGCCGGTCTGGATTTGGCAGATCATTTGCTTCTATAATTTCAGCAGGTGTCGTGGAATACGCCTGAGCAATCCCGCTAAGGTTCTGGCCCTCTCGCACTACATGTATTTGCATAGTTCGTCCCTCCTCATAAGTATCCTTTATCAATGTATGAGTGGTTAGGAGGAATCATGCAATTGTAGTGCTTAATGTAGGAGAAAGTTTGCTGTTTTCTTAACTTCAGCCTTTAACACATTCTCCATCATGGTTAGTGCATATTCATTGTCATTGTGATCAGCGGAGGCGATGGCATCCTTCGGAACAATTAGTTGATATTCTCGCATGTAAGCGTCATTTGCTGTAAAGAGGACACAAATGTTCCCGGCAATTCCTGTTAGAATCAGTTTTTTTATTTTCAAATGTGCTAGCAGGGTGTTTAGGGCTGTTCCATAAAAGGCAGAGTGCTTTGGCTTTATCAAAAAATAATCTGTGTTATCAGGGCTTAGCTCAGTAATGATGTTTTCACTAAGTGAGTTTCGGCATTTTTCGATAATCTTAAGATAGTCTGCCTGCCAGAGGCTATAATGGTCATTAATGTAGATAATCGGTAGGTTTTGACGTCGCATTTGTTTTTTCAACGCTACAATATTAGGTAGGATGGCTTCGGTCTTTTCAGCAAGCATATTTCCGTGCTTAAATTGAAAATCATTGATAATATCAATAATAAGTAATGCTGTCTGATTCATTTCTAGGGTTCACCTCACAGTGGTTAGTGTGTGAAAAAGAGGTCTAGAATATAAATACGATTAAAGGATATAAATACCTCTGTTGATTTTCGTAAAAGGCTAAGCTTTCCGCAGGGCAACCTTGAGCCTCCGCGGCAGTGCCTTTTCCCACAATCTACAGCTAGAAACTACTTATTATCCATCATTATTTATACAGCTATAAAAAAGAAGGGAACGTCATGGATGCAGGATGAATTTTTCATGAAAGAGGCAATAAAAGAAGCGAAAAAAGCCGAGGAGCTGTTAGAGGTTCCTATTGGTGCGGTTCTTGTGTTGGACGGGGAAGTGATTGCACGTGGCCATAATCTAAGAGAAACAACGCAGCGCTCGATTACTCATGCGGAAATTCTCGTGATCGATGAAGCATGCAAACGTCTAAACTCATGGCGTTTAGAGGAGGCAACCTTGTATGTGACGCTTGAGCCATGTCCGATGTGCGCTGGGGCCATCATTCAATCGAGAGTAAAAGAGGTCGTCTATGGAGCAAAGGATCCAAAGGCTGGATGTGCTGGTACCCTGATGAATCTTTTGCAAGATGAGCGCTTTAATCATCGTACAGAAATACGTAGCGGCATTCTTGAAGAGGAGTGTGGCGAATTACTGTCGGATTTTTTCCGTAAGCTTCGTCAAAGAAAGAAAGAACAAAAACAGCAATCGATTCAAGAGTCCTAAAAATTTACAGTAGTGGAAGGTTGCAATTTTTGGGCAAAGAGATTATACTAATTATGCGTCACACAAACGACGCACCATGAATAATGGTTTTCATTTTGTCGTGCTAGACGGGGAGGTAGCGGTGCCCTGAACTCGCAATCCGCTCTAGCGAGGTTGAATTCCTTTCTGAGGTTAGTAGGCTGTAGGGTCTGCCTTAAATAAGTGGTGTTGACACCTGGGTCCTGCGCAATGGGAACCCGTGAACCATGTCAGGTCCGGAAGGAAGCAGCATTAAGCGGACTCTCTCATGTGCCGCAGGGTTGCCTGGGTCGAGCTAACTGTTTAAGTAACGCTTATGGTGACTAATCGATGGAAGGTGCACGGCAGTTAATAATAACATGTCAAAACTCACGCCAGTTTTCTGGGTGGGTTTTTTTGTTGCTTCGGAATACAAATTGAAATTGACGTTACGCTTACGGTATAATAGAAGGAGAAAACTTAGAGGGAGGGCAATTTGGTGGCATATCAAGCATTATATCGTGTTTTCAGGCCGCAAATCTTTGCTGATGTTGTCGGTCAGGAACATATAACCAAAACCTTACAAAACGCCCTGCTTCAACAGAAGTTTTCCCATGCCTACTTGTTCTCAGGTCCAAGAGGAACAGGAAAAACAAGTGCGGCGAAAATTCTTGCAAAAGCAGTAAACTGTGAGCATGCACCTGTTGCAGAACCATGCAATGAGTGTCCAGCATGCAAAGGAATTACCGATGGCTCCATCTCAGATGTCATGGAAATTGACGCTGCATCTAATAATGGTGTTGATGAAATTCGTGATATTCGCGATAAAGTGAAATACGCTCCAAGTGCTGTAAAGTATAAAGTATACATAATTGATGAAGTGCATATGCTCTCTATCGGGGCCTTTAATGCGTTGCTCAAAACCTTAGAGGAGCCGCCAAAGCATGTCATTTTTATCCTTGCAACAACGGAGCCACATAAAATACCACTAACCATTATTTCACGGTGTCAGCGTTTTGATTTTAAACGAATCACAGGAGAATCGATTGTTGGCAGGTTAGGTACGGTTTTAGACGCGCAAGGAATACAAGCAGAGCCTCAAGCATTAGCAGTCATTGCAAGAGCGGCAGAAGGCGGAATGCGCGATGCCTTAAGTTTGATGGATCAAGCTATTTCATTTAGTAGCGGTGAATTAACTGTTCAGGACGCCCTTGCCATTACAGGCTCGGTTTCTCAGAGCTTCATGACCGAAATTGTAAGAGGCTTGGATGAGAAAAATGTAGCGCTTGCCTTAGATTCTTTGCATCAGATTTTTCAATCAGGAAAAGATCCCGCACGGTTTTTGGAGGATTTAATTTTCTACTACAGGGATATGTTGTTGTTCAAAACAGCACCCAATTTGGAGCAAATTCTTGACCGAGTCCAGGTAGATGAAGCATTTAAGCACTTTGCTGAAACCATCCCTGCGGAAACGATTTATGAAACGATTGATATTTTAAATAAAAGCCAACAGGAGATGCGGTGGACAAATCACCCGCGAATTTTCCTGGAGGTAGCAATGGTAAAGCTGTGTCAGGTAGAAAGTTCACCACAAAAATCAGCTGACCAAGACCAGGTAAACCTTCTACAAAAGAAAATTACCTTGCTAGAAAACAAAGTAAAAGAGCTTGCTGCTGGTAATGGTGGAGGAGGACAAAGCACACAAGCTGCACCTAAGCCACAGGCGCGATCTACTGGTGGTGCAAGAAACGGATTTAAGACTGCAACCGGTCGAATCCAAGAAGTCCTCAAGCACGCAACGCGACCTGATTTAGAAAATATCAAGAATAGCTGGGCCCAGCTTCTTGAAACGCTAAGAAAACAAAACAAGGTTTCCCATGCAGCTCTTTTAACAGATAGCGAGCCAGTAGCTGCATCCAATGGGGCATTTGTGTTAAAGTTTAAATATGAAATACATTGTAAAATGGCATCAGATGAGCCGGTGAAACAAAATCTCGAACAAATTATTTTAGAGCTTACCGGAAAATCATTTGATATGCTTGCCGTTCCAGAACAAGAATGGCAACACATTAGAGAATCGTTCATTCGTGGACAAAAGGACAATGAAGCTGGCGCCGAAGAAGAGGAAGACCCTTTCATCGAAGAAGCCAAAAAACTCGTTGGTCCTGATCTAATAGAAATAAAAGACTAGGCTTTGTTAAAGGTAAAAGTGATTTTATGAGGTTTCTAGCTGTTGATTGGAGCAAAGGCGGAGACTCTTCTCAGGAATGAAGCGAAAGACTTGTAACCCCACAGGGCGGATAACCCAAGGGTGCTTACAAATCGCCCCGCGGACGCGGAGCCATTTGCGGAAATCAACAGCGGTGTTTAACATAGCTTGAAAATAAAAAACAACTAGTTGGAGGGTTTTATTATGATGCGTGGTGGCGGAATGGGTAACATGCAAAAGATGATGAAGCAAATGCAAAAAATGCAAAAGGATATGGCAAAAGCACAGGAAGAGCTTGCTGAAAAAACAATGGAAGGTACTGCTGGTGGCGGTATGGTAACTGTTGTTGTAAATGGCCAAAAAGAAATCATCGAAGTAAACATCAAGGAAGAAGTAGTAGACCCAGAAGATATTGAAATGCTACAAGATTTAGTACTGGCTGCAACAAATGACGCTCTGAAAAAAATGGATGAACTGACAAATGACACAATGGGACAATTCACCAAAGGGTTAAACATGCCAGGACTTTTCTAGGAGGACCTTTATGCACTATCCTGAGCCTATATCAAAGCTGATTGATAGCTTTATGAAATTGCCAGGTATCGGCCCGAAAACAGCCGCACGTCTGGCTTTTTTCGTACTTAATATGAAGGAAGATACCGTACTCGACTTCGCAAAGGCACTAGTGAATGCCAAGCGAAACCTCTCATACTGCTCGGTTTGCGGACATATCACCGACAAGGATCCATGCTATATTTGTGAGGATCAACGGAGAGACCGCACTGTCATCTGTGTGGTACAAGAAACAAAAGATGTCATTGCCATGGAAAAAATGCGCGATTATAACGGGCTTTACCACGTCCTGCACGGGGCTATTTCCCCTATGGATGGAATTGGACCAGAGGATATTAAAATTCCTGAATTAATTAAACGACTCCAGGACGATGAGGTACAAGAGTTAATCCTTGCAACCAACCCAAACATCGAGGGAGAAGCTACTGCCATGTATATCTCTCGTTTACTGAAGCCCTCAGGAATAAAAATGACCCGTATCGCTCACGGACTACCTGTTGGCGGTGACCTTGAATATGCCGATGAAGTTACGTTGTCCAAAGCCCTAGAAGGAAGAAGAGAAATTTAGACATTGGAAGTTTTGATTTAACGTGAAAAGAGGTTAACTCATCGTATGTTCTTTCGTAAAAAAGACCGATTAAAAAAACAATTTGATGCAAAATTAATAGAAACAACAGAAGCCTGCAAGGACCGATGGACAAAACAAAAAAATCTTGTCAGTAAAAGTGTCGATCCTTCAGAAGAAGTTATCTGCCAATTAAAAGTAGCAGAATCGAAATATCTTTTCTTATTAAGAGAAATTCGAACACGTACGATAAAAAAGTAGCTAAGGGCAACCC